>NZ_JBSFVT010000001.1:1004139-1004590 GCF_053592455.1 Streptomyces sp. NPDC002676
CGCAGCAACCTCGCCCGGTGGCGGGGGGAGACGGGAGACGCGGCTGGCGCCGCAGCCGCGTTCGAGCAGCTCCTGGCAGACCGGCTGCGGGTGCAGGGTGAGGACCACCCCCACACCCTGACCACCCGCCACGACCTCGCCCGGTGGCGGGGGGAGACGGGAGACCCAGCTGGCGCCGCAGCCGCGTACGAGCAGCTCCTGGCAGACCGAGTTCGGGTGCAGGGCCCCGACCACCCCCACACCTTGGCCGCCCGCAGTAACCTCGCCTACTGGCGGGGGATGGCGGGAGACGCAGCCGGCGCCGCAGCCGCGTACGAGCAGCTCCTGGCCGACCAGCTGTGGGCACTGGGTGAGGACCACCCCCACACCTTGGCCGCCCGCAGTAACCTCGCCTACTGGCGGGGGATGGCGGGAGACGCAGCCGGCGCCGCAGCCGCGTACGAGCAGCTCC